>NZ_CP197472.1:0-13920 GCF_052180215.1 Neobacillus sp. D3-1R
CTTTTTTAATTGCGATATTCTTGCTGAAGTTACACCTAGTAACGCCGCCAATTCCTTTCCTTTTGCTTTCGGATTTCTTTCCAAATGCCTCTTAAGCATATTCAATAAATGATTCTTGCTTTCTTTTCTTTCTTGTTCATATTCTTCACGAGTAACGGAGCCACGAAGATTCCTCATCTGACGCTTGGATTTTTCTCTCTTCGCATCTTTTGTTTTGACCTTGATTTGAACCTGTTCATCTAGAGATATATCGAACCATTCATTTAGCCTTGCAGTTGAAAATTTGTACAGCTTTTTTTTGTTCAATGTTGCTTTTCGGATCTCGGCATCGGTCAGCGGTTCTTTGTACATCGCATTGATTTCACAAGCTAATACATAACTCTCGTGGAATAAGGTTGGGTCTTGGTTTTCAAACCGTTCTTGATGCAACTTATGATAGGCATTCCGCACAAAGAAAAGAGCTTTTTCTCGGAAGTACATCATATCTCCATTTCGAAGTTCGATGAGTTGCTTAATACTTGTAATATGATCATAAGCGAGATTTTTTAACGGATACAATGGAGTAATCTTTGTTTTTTTGTTATATGTTTTTTCTTTTTCTGTTTCGATTTTTTTTTCCTTTTTCCATACATCCCAAAGCGACGGCAACCTTCTGGAAAGATTCGAAAGCGTGTATTCTCCTACATTATTTTTATAGGACTTTACAACACTCCTAGCACCATATTTCCAGTTGATTGTATCGGCTAATCCGAATACATGAACCACATCTAAGCTCTTGGCATCGGGTTCATATTCTTTTAACATCTCAAAAAGGATTTTAGCAATGACTTTTCGCTTGGATAAAGTGTTTCCTCCAGGCGTGTATTTCAATTCCCATTCTAGATAAAAACCACCACCCGAATAGGTCACCATATTCGCTGTCGGAATGATGCCAGGCAGAAAGAATTTTTCTTTGATTTCTTCGATGACTTCTTCTGGTTTTTGATGTTTATATTTCTCAGATTTATAGATGTCAAAATCGATGATAATCTTTCGGATATGACTGACGTTTTCTTCTGATCGTTCTCTTGTTTCAAATAGTACGGTTGGAATAAAAATACGCTTGTTTTTATTCTTTTTTATGTAGAGTAATGCTTTGTCTAACTCGCTTTTATGGAATGAACGCTGAGCAAAATTAGAACCATCTCCGTTCACCGTACATACAAAGAAATAGGTTTTCTTTCTTTTTGTTTTTAATAGGTTATATAAATAGCTTTCTAAATTTAGGTTACGATCGTAGGAAATCTCGATCAGGTCTTCTAGTCTTCTAATTCCCATAAAAAAATCCCTCCCTTGAATTGGCGTAGGAGAGAATTTCATCGTTAAAATAAAGGATATTTAACCCAAACTATACAATTAAATAAAAGAACCTCTAATTGACAAAAAGGGTACTTCTTTATATTATTAACTTAACAATATGAGATGAAATTCTCGCAGAGAAGTTAGCGGTCCGCCAAGACTAAATGCTAACTTCTTTTTTTTGTTTTTTTTATATTTATAACAAATTCTATCATTTTTCTAGTTTTTTTAATAGGTTTCTACACTACTATTCAACAAAAATAGCAAAAAGCCCTTGTTTAGAGTTCATTAAACTCTGCTAATTTCTCTTGCAACCTCTCTTTTTTCCATCCGATATAGTGCAGCGTACTACCCGCCTCATCATGTTGCAGCAGTTCCATCACCAGCGATATATCAAATTTGGAATCGATATAGGTATGGAATGCTTTGGTTTTTCTGATCGAATGGGCACCCAGCGTTTCTTCTAACCCAATGTCTTTGCCTGCTTTATTCAAGGCACGATATAATGTTGTACGGTTCATATTAAATAACTTGTCCTCATCTTGTAAGTCACGCATTAAAATATGTGCTTTTACAAGGTCATACACCTTATCATTTAGCCTTATTTCAATCGGTTTATGGGTTTTCGATGCACGAGTTTTCACGATCCCATTTTTCACATCTTTAACGGTCAAATTTAATAAATCGCTTGGACGAAGAGCAGTTTGCAGCCCAAGCTCAAAGGCAAGGATTTTAATGTCTCCGTTCACTTGCTGCTTTAATGATTTTCGAAGTCTCGGAATATCACTTTTATCATAAATGGGATCAACAAATTCCATGATAAAAACACCCCTTTTTGTTTCTCTATGCAACATAATTCTAGATAAAAAAAGAAAACCCTTTTTTAAAATAAAAAAATGCAACACAATTTATTTGTGTTGCATTTTCGTTTATCTGATTCTTTAGTTAAAGTATTTATATATTTTTTGATTATCTTTTAGGATAATGAAATTACTCATATCTTGTTGGAGCATTTTTAATATCTTTGGTTTACTTTCTTTTTCAAAAAAACTATTCCATCTAAACATAGCCTTAAACATACTAAAAGAAGGTGTATAGTTAGCTGATTCCACTCCAATTATTTGTCGTACATATCTTTTTATAATTCTTAGAATCCGTTTAAAATACGGTGTATCCAAAAATATAATTAAATCAGCATTTTGAAAACTTTTGCCTACCCAAGGATGACTATGAGCACCCTCGATAATCCACCTCTTTGTACTAACAATTTGATCTAAATATTTATCCCTATCCTCATCTGTTCTTCTTAAATCACCTGATTTATGTCTTTCCCATACCACATTGTCCAATTCATAATACTTTATGTTATATTTCTTCGATAATGTTTTCGCTAATGTGGTTTTACCACTGCCTACTGAACCAATAATATGTATTCTATTAGGTATATTATTTTTCAATTAGTTCACCATCCAATATAAAAAGCCATATTGTTTTATCAGATACATATTCTGTATAGATTTTGGAAAATCCTTCTGCAATTAAACTGCCCGCTAGTTAAAGAAAACCTATTGTTTGATCCGTGGTTGTATATCCCAATTACTCCCACGATGGCGAAATAATTATAATTTTTTTTCTCAAACTGGAATATTTCACGATTTTTCCGCATACATTTGCTACTACTTGGAGAAGCATTATATCCAAGTAGTAGCAAGGCACATTCCAAAAAAAAATAAAAAAAGTAACCTTTTTTATAAAAAAGGTTACTTTTAAAGACAAAATAAAAAACACCCTTCTTTATGGATGTTCATTCGACATAGATTCTATTAAATTGACAAAAAACCCATATTATGCTATAATAAAAGATGGGATAATTGTATATACACAAATATATTGACTTTTTACTCACTGGATAAAGGTAAAAATATTATTTTCTTCGCTAGAAATAATATTAAAGAAAATACAATACACTGTCAAGCGATTTTGAAAATGTCACAAACCGTTTGTATGTTGTTCGTATTTCACCTTTTTTTGTGAGTGTCTCCGAGGAGGATAGTTGCGAGGATTAAACGTGTATTATTTTTCATCCCAAACTATTAATCTATGACAAAGAAAGGTGATTTATTCATGAATAATAACAATAACGGTAACCATAACGGGCATCAGGACCCTAAACCTGAACACGGAAAGGACCAAAATGGTCATAAAGGCGGGGATAAGCCTAGAATCCCAACAAATCCTGGCACATCCCATGCTTTGGTAAAGTAAATATGAAAAGGGAGATTATTGAACAGTTACAAGAAGTGTTTCCTGCTCAATGGTTCCCCAATCCAATTAAAGGTCATAAGGAATTGGGTTGGTTTCTTTTAGAAATCAACCCATTACCACCTTTAGATGAATTGGAGTTAGTTGTTGCTGATATTATTAAAGACATTACTGTTGATGTATCATGGGGGAAAGTTTACCATTCTAATGGCTGCAATTGGAAACATAGTATTCCCCAGCTCGTAAAAAAAGTAATTGGTAATTTAGAAGACCAGAAGTTTCTTGTTGCCGTTTACCCTGGAAAACCTGGTATTTTAGGTGGTCAGCCGATCGCCGTAGCAATAGAACCACAAATTAATTATGTATTATATCCAGACCATCCACATTTAAATGTAGGACATTACACCCCTCATTTAAATGGTAAAAATTTCTTCATCCCTGATTCTTTTTGTTATACCGATGATCCATCAAAATTAGGATCAGACACATACGAGAGATTGTTAACTGCTTTCTGTAAAATATCAGTTTGGTTGTTTAGACATCAAGTGTGGTTAGAAACTCGAAAAATTATGACCCAAGGGTTATGGATTGGATTGGAAGGAAAACCTTTATTGCCAAACGAGTATCCCTTATTCTTGAATCCTTCAGGTATGTGTCGTTGCGGCAGTAAAAAAATCTATATGGATTGTCATATGCATTCCGATTTAGATAAGGAAGCGAAGGTTTTAGCTAACAGCAGTAAAAAGAATGCGGATATTATAAAAAGACAACTTATTTTCAAGTATGCAACATCATGGAATAACACTAAAGGCATTCCGCAAAATGAAATGTTAAACCAATTTAAAAAATCTATGATTGTTTAGATTACCCCCATTATTGGGGGGTTTTTATTTTAAGGGGACTATGCAATAAAGTAGTCCTTTTTTTCTTATTTCCGTTGTGCTTATTTCACAGTGCTATTGACGAACAGATTCCATCCCCTGCACCCCAAAGGATATGAGGAACGGAGAAATACACTCCGTCCCCCATAACCTTCGGAGTGTAAAGCAAGGGATCACTATTCATAAATAGCCTTTTGCGACATAATGCTCACTCCAAACGAAAAAACCGCCCAGAAGTATATTTGGACCACTATTTTTATTTTCTATACTTTGTATTACATACAAACTACATGTATTTTTTTGTATTACATAATTGTTTTTAGTTCTCCGTCGCGATATAATAAATTTATAATTAACGAGAGGCGGGTTAATATGAACGAGGAAAAAAACCAACAAAAAGATTCCCCAAGAAGCATCCGAACAACAGATGATACTTACGAACGCTTTAAACAACTGTACACTGGCATCGATGGAGTGAATCAAGAAACCGCACTAAAGGAACTATTGGATTTAAGGGATAGGATCGCACTTGAAGGAGACAAAGAATTCGGTTCTCAAATCCAACAGGTAAACCAATTAAGTAACCGAATCGGAGAAATTTTCACAGCTGTAATTAAGCAAGCAACTACAAAATCGGAGTTAGATGTTGCTAACTATGAAAAATTAAAAAAGGAATCCTCTGAAGAAATCCGCGAATTAAAAACTAAATTAAAAGACTTTAAGGAACAATTAGATAAAGAAAAAAAGGAATCCAACGAAAATTGGCATGCGAAATTTAAGTTAGAGCAAGAACTAACAGATTTAAAAGCCGAAAAACAAAAAAATGTTACCGATCATGAAGAGCGTATTGCCGAACTCAAAAGTTCAATACAAGAGAAAGAAGAAAAAATCACTTCAAAAAATGAAAAAATAGATACCCTTGAACAACAAATCCAAAACATGAATCAAGATATTTCAGCTATCAACGAACTAAAGCAAACCGTATCGCTGCTCCAAGAAGAAAATGAAAATCTACAAAAACAACACTCCAATGAATTGAAAGACAAAGATTTTGAATTAGAAAAAGCTTTATTTAATAAAGAAAAAGAACTTCAGGAACTGTTTAATCAACAATTACAAGAACATGTGCAAAGAACTGAATCTGTCCGTGAACAATTAGATACTAAACGGGAAGAGTTGCTTTCATTAAGAAATAAATTAATGGAATTAGAAGTTCAAAACAACGCATTACAGCAAGAGAACCAAAATTTAAAACAAACGAAATAGTAATACTAATTTTTACATGTAAGTTTATGTAATACAAACTCCAAATAAAAAGAAATCCCCATGATAAGGGGGGATTTCTTTTTATTTTTAATTTAAATGGTGAAAAAGCATTTTACATTCAGTGCATTTATAGATCCCTGAGATTAAAGAAACTCTTTTAATTAAAATAGATTTAGAACCACAACGACATTTTTGAAATAAAGCTACCATTGTTCTCCCCTCCCTTCTTGATGTATTCGTTATTATATATTCATGTTATCTAAATGGTTTTGCTCACATTTAAAATAAAAATAGACCATCAAACGATGGTCCTTCTTCAACTAATGCTCACCGTTAGGGAAGTAACAACGGGCTTTAATATTTAATTTTTATTGCTAGTGTTCCCCATTCCTTTTCTTGTTCTGGAGAATAAATCTCATATGTTCCATCTATCATTTCTTTCATTGTCCAACCTTCACAATCAAAATCCTTAAACGGAATGTCCTTATACATCGATTGAAACGTATCATATATTTTTATATCTATTACTTGTACTTTCATAGTTTCATCTTGTTCAGGAACCTTTATGAATTCAATCGTATCTCCAACTTTTATCTTTCTTCTTTTTTCATCATTTAAGCGTACTTCAACCTTTTTCTTTCCTTCTTTAATCGAATTGAAATACTCACCATATAACCCCATTTGATGTATCATTCCTTATTTAACCTCTCTTATACTTTCTTATCTTTCAAAAAAAAACCGTCTGGCGACGATTTATTTTAATAAGGGCTTAAACCTTAACGCCCTCTACTTTGTTTAATTTTCGATTTATATCCCGACTTAACCAGTCTATGGAGTTGATCAGCAGCCTTCCCTTTGATTACAGCTGCAACATCTTGATGCTCTATTGTCTCCCCGTTTGCAGTAATACCCCTACGATGTAAGATCCTGGTTACCTCAGCAATACTGTTGGTGAATGCATATTCTTTTATAATCAGCTTTTGTAATGTGTCCGCTTCATACGATTCCGCTAAATCTATGAACGCTTGAAGCCTTTTTATTTCTTCATGTGCTTTTTTTACAGAAATCATTTTCACCATACCCTGCACCTCCGTCTTTACCGCAAAAATTCGACCAAAGTGCATTTTTACCTTTTGACAATATAATGAACAATTACCCTAATATATTTAATTCAATATTTAATCGATCATCGAATTTATCATCGATGTACTTTTGAATAAACTCATTTTTTTTATTATAATTTTCTTCTTTTGTCTTAAAAAGCCAACCCTTTACTAAAAACTTAACTTCATCGGGTTGCTGCTCCCACATTTCCATTGCTTCTTTTCTTAGTTTAGATTCAATCCTTCTTATAGTAACAGCCGCAGTCAATCGGTCCTTTTTTATTTCCTCAAATTTTGCTTCAAATGTATTTTGTAGCACTTTTATTTCATTTTTTGTAGCATCGATTATTTCATTAGAATTCAGTTCTGCCAAGGGTTGCACGTTTTCATGTCGCTGTATCACCCCTGTTTTTTGTGACACTGATATATTTGCAGCAATTTCGAGGCTAATACCAGGCTTCGACTTCCATCTTATTAAATCAGTGAATACCGAATAGTCTTTCATAGTGAAAATCCTAGCTCCAGTGCTATCTTTTTTAAATACATATCCTGCACTTTCAAGTTGTTGAGAATATTTTCTTATTGTGCTTTCTGCAACACCTAAACCCTTGGCAAATTCAGAGGATTTCACTTCTTTTTCACTAGCATTTGTATCGACTATATCAATACCTGATATATCAGTCATATCACTCACCTCAACTAATAATTCAACGATACAAGTCATAATTCCTGCCGTAAAAAGCAATCCTTTATTTGTATCGGTCAATCTCATTTCTTATTGTAACTGATGAGATATAAAATCGGACAATATCTTGTCGTGAGTGATTCAAATCGGTGGAAATAAGCCATTGGATTTTTTCGTAAGGTTGAATCTCCCTAGATGAAGGCTCTTTGCATTTTTCTTTTATTCTTTTTTCAAAGTTAGCATACTTCTTTGATAATCTTGGCTGCTCATTTATCTTTTTCATAATAATTTCATCTAAATGATCGTAATGTCGGGCGTAATGCCGCATTCGTTCATGAGCAAATGCCCCCCGAAAACAGTGAGATGAAAAAGTTTCTCCATTAGTACCAGCAATCCCTAGTTTGTTAGCACACCTATTAGCTAGGACAGTTACAGCCTTACGAATTTGTTCATCACTCTTATAATTACCTATACCGTCTTTTTGTCGATGAAAAATCCGATTGGTGTCTGGCTCCGAATTTTCAATTAAACGACTAATAAACTCCTTTTCTATCTCACTGTGATGATTTGTATGGACCACATTATTTAACCCACCCTTCGCACCTATCGAAAGGTGAATATTAGATTCTAACCTTACATTATCAGTAGTCTGACGGATTGATTCTGAAACACGAAACCCCGTTAATAGCTGATATGTTGCTATATCAGCTAAATCAGCGTTATATCGCCTCATCAAACCAATAACTTTTTCACATTCTTCCTTAGTCGCTTTATATCTGTGACTATCACTAGCACGGCGAATTATGTTTTTTTCTTTCAACATATCTAGCATAGCGGTGTGATTCGTAAATTGAATATTATGATTTTCCTTAAATACCCTTGTTTTAACTGCATGTTTTTGAATGTAATCTAAAGCATGAATTGTTTTCCTTATATTTTGGGGACTTTCCCCCCGTAAAATTTTATCCTCGATGATCTCTTTGGTCTTGTCTGGAGTTAAATGCTTTAATTTTGTTATTCCAAATTGGCGATATGCTTCACGCATTACCGCCTTTCCAACATCATAATAGGTCTTTTTAGTACCATCCGAAATCGTGCCTATATCCGCAATCTCATAACTTAACCTATTATACTCAGAAGAACCAGGTACCAAATCCTCAAGCTGCTTTAATTTTAGTTTTTTTTCAGCAGCATTTTCGTTTTGTGCCCTTTCAAGAATTTTATTTAAACTCTTCATCTGCGAATCTAATTTTTTATAATCCATTATCCCTCACCACCAACAAAGAAAACCGAACCGCATTCAAAAAGAAACCCTTTTTGAAATGTTGCTCAGGCAGGTTCTGTACATATCCGATAAAAATCTCGCTATCGCTAATTTTTATCGGATACATACAGAACCGCCCAAATAACATCGCTGCTTTGGATCAAAGCAGCTCCAAATTCAACAAACGATGCTTCGCATCATTTGTAGCAATTCACTCGTTCCGAGTGATATATCAACTAAATCCTCTCGTATATAGCTGATATATCAGCTATATCACGAGCGTTAAACTCGTTCTATCGAACATGATGCACGTTTATTTTAATGTCGTGCTGCCGCACGAAAACCACAAGCTTCATTACAAATTGAGATTATTCCTTAAATAATTGTCACCTTTCATTTAACCTTCTCCTTTTAATTTTTTAATCGCATTTCCCTCCTAAAATTAATCTTTCAAGTGCCTCACGGCTATTTCTGTAAGCTCACACCTACAAACTTTTAAAACATCAAAATTTTAATATAGAAAAAATTTTTTTGTAAAAAAATCCATTTTATTTTTATTTCTGCTATAAATTCATCGGAGGTGAATTTAATGAATATAGATAAAATTTATAAAAAATATGAGGAAATCGAATGTGACTTATATGATTTGATGGAAGGTATGAAATACTGGGAATGCCCTGACCTAATAGTAAAAGAAAAAGAAATACCAGAAGATTTGAAGTTAGTGGAAGTATTTGAAAAAAAAGATGTAGCACCCCTTAATGGTGGAAACAATTCCAGACTACACGAATATATTGTTGAGTATTATTTACATGATGATGAAAATGAATTAAATCCAAATGAATTTATCCCACTTGTTCCGAAAAAATTTGTAACCTACCAAAAAGAAAACTACTTTCCTGGTCTGACAAAAATAACTCTCATTTTTGGTCAGAAAATAAGAAAAGAAAATGATTGGAGATTTACCGATAAAATTAATGTTCAAAAAGACGAAGCCTACTTTTTATATGACTATTCCAATCAACAGTATAAACAAGTTAATCCTAAAAAAGATGAGTGGATTGACCGAATGTATGAAAGAGAATTAATCAGAAAAGAAGCCGTTAAATTTATACTGTTTTATCGTGAATTAAAGGATGTAATCTGGATTAAAAAACAAAATCCATTTGATCCAAGCCTTTTTCTCTATCAATTTTCTAGCGAAATTAACGAAATGGATCAAAAAACATTTATCGAAACAATGAACTTCTTTTTAACTCTATCGCAAAAATATATTTATATACTTAGCTTTTTCGGATCAATCACCCAGCAGCAATTCCAGTATTTATTAAAGGCTATTGAGAAACAACAAGAACGGCAATACAGATGCTATGAATACATAATCCTTGAGGAAGAAAACCTTATTTATGAACTAAAGGAGATATTAAACCTTCCAAACAATCATCCATTTGCTGATACCCGATACAAAATGGAACGCTTACTGATGCCAAGAAAAGAAAGAATCGAAGATATAAACGCATACAATTACATGGAGGGATATGTTTTTATCGATGCCGAAGGGGAAGGCTGCTGTTATCCAAATTTAAGTGAAATAACTCGGAAATTAAGCCTATACAATATGGCTGGAAATGAAGAAAGCGAAAAGGAAATAGAAAAAAGAATTATTGGAATAGCAAAAAGACAAATTGACAAAAAATAAATCCCGATTATACTATCTGCAAGGTTGAAACATGGTTATTTTACCCCCCTTTATAACTGTGTTAATATACCGATTAAAAAAGACGGCAAAACCGTCTTTTTTAAATTTTAAACATATCCATGTTCCTTCATGCTATAATGATTGGTTTCTCCGACAATTAAATGATCTAGGAGCTCTACTCCAAGAATCTGACCAGCCTCTTTAAGCCGCTTAGTCACTTCTATATCTTCCCTAGAAGGTGTGCAATCATTTGATGGATGATTATGGAAAACTATGATACTTGCTGAATTATTTGCAATAGCTAATTTAAAGCATTCCCGCGGATGAACTATTGATGAATTTAGACTACCAACGGATATGGTATGTAATCCAGTAATCTTATTTTTCGTGTTCAAACAAACCAATGCCATTATTTCACGATCAGAATCTGAAATATACTCCCTTGCCAAACTAACGACATCAATCGGGGATCTTACAACATTAGTTTTATAACAAAAATGCCCCTCCTTTACCATCTTCAGACTGATAACATTTAATCGTCTCATTCTTTCCTTTTTTTCTACCTTTATTTGCGTTTGTTGTTGCATGGATATGCAACCTCCCTTTAACAGTTTTTTTATTATCCAAAGGCTCACGCCAGTGAATATTTATCGCTAGGTTCACACCCATAAAAGCGATTTTGTTTTAAAGCATTGAAACAATACCGCAAAAAACAAATTTGTGTTAAAAAAATATGTTTTTTTAATAACCTCTGAAACGCTCATAATAGCTTTGAATTTTGAATTTTAATAGTTTGCTACTTTTTATACCTAAAAAATAAAAAGGTGGCAAATTACCCCCTTAAATTAAATCTAAAGACAATATTCTTTCCGATAAAAAAAATAGACCTTGGTAACTGATAACCAAGATCTTTAATCATATAATGTACAATTGGATCATATTAAGAAATATGACCTATATTTTTAATTTACTTTTATACTGTTTAAAACTTTCATTTTCTTCAAACTCGACTTTGATACTTTGCGAAGAAAGTTCCTCCAATTTTTTATTAATATCTTTTAAATCATTAGTTGTAATAATAATAATGGATTCAACTTTACCATTATTGTTTACGTTTTGTTTTGTTAGCCAATATTTATAACCATAATTCCAATATCCTTTGTGTTCAACTTCATAATCAACGAATTTTACTTTCATGACAATAACTTCCTTCTTTAAATTCTTCTTAAACTAAATCTTTTATGGATGATTTCTTTTATATTATTATAGAACTTTAATTTAAAAATTGTTAAAAACAACAAAATTTTCGAAAACAGTCAAAAACAAAAAAACAGAAATAACTTTTCAGCTATTTCTGTTTTTGAACAACACCATATTCATTTTGATAAATTTCTCTAATTTTTTCACCCATAATTTCAATTAATCCTACTACTAAAGCATTCCCCATGCAAAAATACCGATTCCTTTCGGGCATCCCTTTGGTCCAGTTATCAGGAAATCCATTTAATCTTTCGCACTCGATTGGAGTTAAAATTCTCAAACATCCAGGACGCTCTGGATCTTCTACAACATGGGTACTTCTATTTTTTGTTCCTTCACTCGTTAACATTGTCCTACCAGGTAAATCTAATAAATCTGGAAAGGACATTCCGCCCTCAGAATAAACATATTTATGTCCTGTACTAGATTCTCTTTCTATTCTTTTTGGACCCTTCATGTAAGTAAATTGTTCTAAAACGGTCATACCATTTTTAGTCACTTCATCGTTATTTAAAAAATAATTGTCAGAAACGTTAGTTTCTAAAATATCCCCTAAAGTTATTGGAGCAACTGTCTGAGGAATTATCTCCTCCGTATAAATACTTCCGTTTCTCATTATTCCAGCATTGCGAAACCTTGCAGAAAATGTATCAGAAACCTCTACAATATCATCTGGAAGAACATCAAAGAAAGGCAGATGAACAAGTGAAGATTCTTCTTCTATTGGAAATTTCGATGCGAAAAAACCACCGCTATGAATCAATTCTCCAGCATCTACCCCAAATTGAGTTTTCCCAAACTCCGTATCATTACGATAGGCGAAAATAAAAACCCTCCGTCTTCTTTGAGCAAAACCATAATCAGCAGCGTTAATAACTCTCCACTCAACCGAATAACCAGCATCTCTAAAACTTGCCAACATAACAGCAAAATCTTTTCCTCTTTGACTAGAAGGAGATTTTAATAATCTATCAACATTTTCTAAAAGAACAAAGGCTGGTTTTTTTCCATTAACTATTCTCATAATCTCCCAAAACAAAACACCCTTCTTACCACGAATGCCCTGCTCTCCACTTAAACTACGAGCGACTGAATAGTCTTGACACGGAAAACCACCTACCAATAAATCGTGCTTAGGAATATCTTCAACATCAACAGTAGATATATCCTTATTAACATGAATGCCAGTCTTAAAGTTTCTAGCATAGCAATCAAAAGCATGTTGAACTTTAGTAGAAGGCTCCCATTGATTTCCCCAGATAACTTCAAAACCTCTATCTTTATTTAAACCTTCTAATCCTAGACGAAATCCTCCTACACCAGCAAACAATTCTACTACTTCAATCATGCAGAACACCCTTTCGGTACCAATAACAAATATTAACTATTATAATAGATATAATCAAAAAGATCAAGATCTTTTTATTTCCAAAGGAGTAATAATAATGGAATATAAACTGTACTCCCACCGTTATGCAGTATCAATTCTTGAAAATGAACAAGAATTTGCTCAAACATGGTCCCAAGTTATACAAGCAGTTACAAATATAAGCGAAGAAATGATTATTCAATTATTTGAAAATCGTTACTCCAATCAAAAAAGTATATCTAAAGCTATTAATCACTTAATGAGAGATGAATTCGCAAAGTTCAATTGGAGAGAAGAAAGTCCTATATTCCAAGATCCTAACTATGATGACAAGACCTGGAGACTAGACTTTGCTAAAGAAAACATATCAATTGAAGTCGCATTTAACCATAGTGGAGTTATAGCCTGGAACCTATTAAAACCCGTATTAGCAAGCGAACTAAATCATGTACAAAAAGCAATCCAAACAAAATTAGGAGTAATAATTTGTGCAACAGAAGCCATGAGAGCTGCGGGTGGTTTCGATAATGCAGTAGGAACGTTTGAGAAATTCATTACACACTTTGCCCCCCTACAAAACCAACTTAGTGTACCAATAGCAATGATAGGACTAGAAGCTCCAAAAACATTCTATATCGAACATATACCAAGCCCTACTAATCCAAGAAGTAAAATAGGAAGAGTAGTAAGGAAATAGAGGGAAAGAAAATAGTCTATAAATATTTCATATTTATAGACTAAAGTCATTTTTTTTAAATACATAAGTAACAACCATTTAATTTTTTGTTAACTG